>NZ_JAFHAP010000003.1 GCF_016938855.1 Polycladomyces zharkentensis
ATTCACCAGACACGCCCTAGCTGTCTCATTGAATCTCCCCAACTCACGATCGGCCTGAAATGAAAATAGGCAGGTTGAAAAACACCTGCCGGCTGATGATAAAAACACAAATCAATGAGAAAACCGTTTGTCAGATGTGCGGCTCTCGCTGAAGGCAAAGCGGGAAACGACCTTCCGTGGGACTCAACAGTCCTTTGATCATGACTCTGTGAATCTACCTACCATCTTCTTTTTCTAATCAATCCCGATCAATTCCGCCCGCACGATATACCGGTCGGGTGCACTGCCCACATAGTTGAATGGATAGCATGTGGTCAGGGTCAGGATCGGCTTGGGGTGGGGGACGATCACTGTACGGTCGTCGGCGTCAGTCACCCACATGGTACGTACCTGATAAACGAACATCCCGTCGGCAGTTTGGACGTACAGTTTATCCCCTTTTCGCACCTCTCCCATCCGGCGGAACACCGTATCCCTGTGCCCGGACAGAACCACGTGCCCCGTTTCCCCCGGCATCACGGTACCATAACCAACGTAATGGCCCACCCCTTTGGCCAAATCATCGGGACTTGTACCTTCCACGATCGGCAAAATGGCCCCGATCCGGGGGATGATCAGTTTTCCGATCCTCTCTCCCGAACGGGGCTGTTGGTGCGAAGTGATTCCTAGCGACAATGCAGGCCGTGGTGAGGTATCCAGGCCGTCCTTCGCGATCGACATTGCCAGCTCCGGATCATACACCGCGATATGAAGTTGATCCCACCAACGAAAGCCGTTGTACAACAGGGTCATGCTTCCGATGATGATGAGCAGAATGGCGATCGCGCGCGTCATGTTATCCCCTCACCGTGCGGAATTTGAGCAGGGTCAGACCGATCAGGAGCATCAGCCCGCCAAACAGCGTACCCATCGGGTAATTGGTGGCCGTCACCGGCAATTTGCCGCCTTTTTTGGCTTCGTTCATCATTTCTTTGCTTTTTTTCACGGGCATGATCGGTGGTTTTTTCGCATCTTTTCCATCCCCGTCTTTTGGCGGAAGCACCACTGTTTTGCCGCCGTCCTTCACCTCGATGCTAATCGTGTTGCCCGCTCCCATCGGCACGCCATCCACATCGCCGGCGAACAACGCAACGACATCATAGGTGCCCGGCTCCAGTTTGTCGATGGTATAGGTGAACGACGTTCCTTTGTAATCCGGTTCGGACATGGTTTCCGTAATGGCTTCTTCGTCTTCCAGATGACCCACACCGATGTACCAGATACCTTGGGCTTCTTTGGCATAAGTCAATTCGGCCTTGATCACGTGTTTGCCGTTTTCCGTCGTATAAGTGATTTTCATCCCCGGAATGGCGAAGTCATGGTCTTTTTCCAGCGTGACCTCTTTCCCATCCACCGTTCCGGTGAACTTCACGTGCAGGGTGTATTCACCCTCTTCATACAATTCTTCGAACACGGCCGTGCCGTTTTCGGAAGTTACGGGATTCAATCCGTCAATGGTGAATTCCCATTTCCCTTTGATGTCTTTGGCATTTTCAATCTCGGCTTTGAACAGGATGAACCCTTCGTCATTCAAGTCTTGATAGACCTTGATGTCGTAGTTGCCGGGATCGTCCCCGGTTTGTTCATCTCCGTTTCCTTTTTTATCTTCATTTGTTCCTTTTTGCTCGTCTTTTCCCTTGTCATTGCCCGGTTTGGACTCATCCAGGGTCACCGATACATTGCCGGACAACTCCTGGTCTTCCGTTCCATTGTTCACTTTTCCTTTAAAAGTGACCGTCAGTTCCAACACGCCATCTTGTTCTGTCAAGGAAGCCGGAAGCTCAAACGTGACGGACGGGCTTTTGGATTCTTTTTTGGTTTCGATATCCGTTTGTCCTTTCAGCGTCCATTCACCGTCCGCTTGGGTCGCGCCCGGGATGGTCGCCGTAACCAGGTGTTTGCCGTCCTTCACTTCATGGTTGACATCCAGCGCAGCAGAACCGGAGTTGGCCCAGGCGGTAGGGATCACCGCAAACACCAACAGTAGGGCCATAAGGGCGGATACAAGTCTCAAAATTCCCAATCCTCCCAAAAGAAAAATATGAATCACGAAAAAATGATAGCATAAGGGATTTCATTAAGTCAATATTTGTTTTTATTTGAAAAACCTATGTTTGTATACAAAATCGATAAATACAATCAAACCGTCATCAATAAATTTTTGTAAATATTCCCCTCATATTCCATAAACAAACTCCCTGCCGCGGCAGGGAGTGAGACGCTGACAAAGTGGTCTAAGGCGTTTTTGGGAATTCCATAAGACAGGAAATTCGAGATGCGCATGATCGATAATCGATACGGTTTAATACATCACACCGGTTCGCCGATGTGTTCGGGCAAAGAAAGACGGTTCCGGATCAAAGTAACGGGAATCGTATTTGGCCACGAAACGACCGTCCGGTGTCAGATACCCCGATCCCCAAGTGGGGTCCATCGTCAACCACCGACCGTCGATGCGCGCTTCCACCCACGCATGCCGGTTGCCTTGGGACATGCCTTCTACGAACCGCGCCTCGATCCCGATCGACCGCAACAAGGCGATGGTGAGAAAAGTATAGTCTTGGCAGACCCCTTTTTTCTCACGCAATGTCTTCAACGCACTGTCGTCCAGTTCAAACGCGTCTGTCCGAAATTTGTTCACATCATAACGCACATGGGTGGCAACGTATCGGTATATGGCTTTGGCCTTGGCTCGATCATCAGATTGGCCGGCAACAATCTGACGGGCCAATGTTTCGATTTGCGGCGAATCAGACTGAATGCCCCTTGACGGCAAAAGATAGCGTTGATCTTTCGGCCCCGTGGCGTTCACTTCAAACTGGGCAACACGGAAAAAACGGAAATAGTCGCGATTTTCGCGGGTGATTTCCGGAACATTAACCGAGACTTCATACCGTCCCGGACCAAACCGGAGCCAAAAAACGCCGTCAAACCGATAATTTTTGACCGGGATCAAATAAGTGGCTTCCTCGCCGTCTTTCATCGTTTGAATGATCAATTCCTTCGTCTCACTGGCATAAGGTGCGTCCGGATCTATCCGACCGGCGATCCGATACGTGTATTTTCCGGTCCCCCCGCTGGTTTGCGGGACCGTGATCTGTATTCCCCGTTTTTCGTAATCGGCAAAATACCGGATCGGCGCTTTTTTCGACTGATCGACATTGTCCACCAGAATCTCCGCGCCTTCCTGATAGTATCGCTGGCGCTTGGCGTCCGGTACCAGCACCCGTAAGTGATGAATCCCTTTCCCGTAATAGAGGGGAATGTCGACGTCAAATGCTCCGTTTTTCACCGAAACCAACCGATCCCAGGATTGTGATCCTTTCACCAGCTGAATCATCACATTGTTGCGCCCATGAGTTTGGCGGATGATGCCTGTCACATGAATCCGGCCGTTCGCCCGCACCAATCCCTGTGACGGTTGTGTGAGGGAAAGCCCCGTCTTCCACGCGTATGGCGAATAGGCAACATCCCGTTTCACCCGGGGATTGACGTTGACAACGGTAAATTGCGTCAGCTCGTAAAAAGTATCAGCTTTCTCCCGACTCGGCAATCGAACCGTCACCTGGTACTCGCCTTTACCGGCAAATAATCGGATGCTTTGCGCGAAAGACCCTTTTTTAATGGGAATGTAGACATCAAATTCGTTCTCCGGACCCGCCGACTGATTCCTCATTTTCCGGAGACTCACCCATACGAATGGTGATCGCAATCCGTGATGATTCTTCACCGTGCCGGACAGGGAAAACGTTTCGTTTACCGCAAACCTCTGATAGCGTGGGGAAGAAAGCGACGCCCCCACTTCCCGTGCGTAGGTGGAGTACTGGAGCGGCTCTTTGATCCATTGCGTGTTGAACCGCCGCACCATCTCCGCCAACGGATCGGTGGAGCCGTCCTGTTTGAGAAACGGCAGATCGCAAGCGGAAACCATCGCCGACAACAACAGCAAAACGGCGATACCGGTTTGTCGCACTCGTTGCACACAGTCACCCCGTTTCCGAGCCATTTTGCCTCCATTATCTCATGAAACCGAATCAAATCGTATACATTGATGAAACAAAAAAGGGGACCGCACGATGCGACCCCGCATACATCTAGACCAAGACCAGACCGAGTGAACGAGCGCCTTCGGTCAATAATAGTGTACACCATATTGCCGATGTTGTGTTTTTAAAACTTCGACAAAATTCGACAAAAACTCCCCCCCATTTTTTCGTTTTTGCCGCTGTTTTTTGACCATGTTTTAAAACCCCCAAAAATTGCATTTTTTCACCCCGTATTTGTTTCTTGACACCAATGTCGTTCCATGTAAGATTGATATGCAAAGGAATCTATTCAAAAAATGACTTGTTGCCTCATAATTAAAGGCAGGTGAACCGTGATCGAACTCGGTCACAACATCCGACGCCGGCGAAAGGAACTGGGTTTGACGCAATCACAGTTGGCCGAAGGCATCATTTCCATCCCTTATCTCAGTTTGATTGAAAACGGCAAAGCGTTGCCCCGTCCGGACGTACTGCTCCCACTGGCCGAACGGCTACAGACCAGTGTGGAGAGTTTGATGGGAGTTACCGACGAAAACACGATGGAACAAGTGCAGTCCCTGATCGAAAAAGCACGGTCTGCACTGATCTACGAAGCCAACGGTTTTGAACAGGCACATCAGTATGTCGACACGCTTCGAAAATTGGTGGAGTCCGTCTCGGATCCCCATATCCTGATGAAAGTGGATCTTTTGGAAATCAACTTGTACGAGCACAAATTCGATATTGAACGGTATACGCAATTGATGAATGCCTTTGAAGAAAAATGGGAAAATTTCCGAAACGATCCTGACATTTTCGTGCAATACTTGCGGATCAAAGGGAACATGGAATTCCACATGGCCCGCTACGAACGGGCCATGTGGCACTACAAGGCGGCGGAGAAGCGATTGGCCGAAGTAACGGACGAAATCGAGAAAGGGTACATATACGGCAATCTGGGAAAAACATACTTGCTGCTGGCCAATCCCTCTCTCGGCATCCTGTACGCGGAAAAAGCGATGCAGATTATGTCGTCTCACGATCGCTGGCTGGAAATGTGCCATCTGCTGCAACTGATCGGATCATGCTACTGTTACAACGGCGAATATGAGGAGGCGTTACAATACTTTGAACGCATCCTGCGCATGTGTGATCAATTTCTTGTTTCCTCTCTTCTCATCTCGCGGGCCTATCACGAAATCGGCATCTGCCACATGAAATTGGGTAACACCGAAAAAGCCATCGAATTTCTGAATCAATCACTGGAAGTCGTGGAACCCGGCGAATTGCCCGATTGGGAGATCGGAGTGGTCCATCAATCCCTGTGTCAGACGTATTTGAAGCGAGGGGACCTCGTCCGGGCCAAGAAACATATCATCACGGCTCTGGAACTGCTTCAAGACAGAAAAAACTTTTTGGCGGAATGTTACATCTATCTCGGGAAAATTGCCTATGCCGAAAACAACCCGGAAACATTTGTCACCTACTATATGCGTGCCATCGAGATTTTCGAGGAGCTGGACATCGGGGAGAAAATCGCACGTGCGACCCATACGCTGGGAAGATACTTCCTGGAACAGGGTGAGTATCAACGGGGCGCTCAATTGTTGCTGAAAGCATCCCAGCATTACGGTCAATTGATTCCGACCGTCGACTTTGACGTCGATCTGCCCACCCCAAAGAAAATGGCACAACAGAAAAGCGGGTAATCCTTGCAGCAGGATTACCCGATTGTTGACAGAGTGGTTTTTGTTGACGTGTCCGGTCATTCATCAAACAGCCATGTTTCCCGGGCGAGCAAAAAGACCCAAGCCCGGCCAAGCGAAAACCGGCAAGGCGCAGGCATTCCAATCGCGGGCCATTTCCTTTTGAGCCAAGCGTATGTTACCCGCGTCCTGCGCCCCCGGTTAGCAACGACTAAGACCATCTTCCTTGCAAAGCGCGGGTGAAATGAGCCGGGATGTGGACCCGAATTCGGCATTCGCGGACTTTGTCGACTTGGCGGGTAACCTGCAAAGGCTACCCGCGTTTTTGTTTGGAGGACCGACCTCATCCGACGGATTCTTCCAACATCGCCAGAAACGCCGCTTCATCAAGGATTTTCACACCCAGCTCCTGTGCTTTGGTCAGTTTGGAACCCGCTTTCTCCCCGGCGATGAGGAAATCGGTTTTTTTGCTGACACTGCCGGACACTTTGCCGCCGAGCGCCTCGATTTTGCCCGCCGCTTCCTGACGCGTCATGCTGTGCAGTGTGCCGGTCAGCACGACCGTTTTTCCGGCAAACGGACTGTCTTGCTCCGTTTGTTTCCCTGTTACGGGACCCAAGTAGGCGAAATTGACGCCAGCTTGACGCAACCGCTCAATTGTTTCCTTCACTTCCGGCTTGGCGAAATATGTGACGATGGAGTCGGCCATTTTCGGTCCGATTTCCTCGATTGACTCCAGATCTTCCCGCGTGGCTGTCATCAGCCTGTCCAGATGTCCAAAATGCTGAGCCAAAATACGCGCACCTTTGGCACCGACGAAGCGGATGCCCAGGCCGAAGATCAACCGCTCCACGGAGTTCCCCTTGCTCCGTTCGATGGCGGTCAACAGGTTGTCCACCGATTTTTCCCCCATGCGCTCCAGGGGCAACAGCGCTTCTTTCTTCAAGTAATACAAATCGGCCACGCTGCGCACCAATCCCGCCTCAAACAGTTGGGTGACCACTTTTTCCCCCAACCCTTCGATATTCATCGCACCTCGGGAAACAAAGTGAATGATGCCTTCCCGCGTTTGGGCCGGACATTGGGGATTGATGCAGCGGAGGGCCACCTCGCCTTCCAGCCGAACCAGACGGCTGCCGCATTCCGGACAGTCAGTGGGCATTTGATAGGGCCGTTCCTCACCCGTTCGCCGTTCTTTCAGCACACCGACGACCTCAGGGATGATATCGCCCGCTTTTTTCACGATGACGTGATCGCCGATCAACAGCCCTTTTTCGCGGATGATGTCCTCATTGTGCAATGAGGCGCGTTGCACTGTCGTTCCAGCCAAGGTGACCGGCTCCAAAATCGCTGTCGGAGTGACCGCCCCGGTCCGCCCCACGCGCACTTCGATCCCGCGCAGGATCGTCACCGCTTCCTCGGCCGGAAACTTGTAGGCGATCGCCCACCGCGGACTTTTGGCCGTCATTCCCAAACGTTCCCGGAGCGCAAGGTCATCGACTTTGATCACGATGCCATCGATTTCATAATCCAGTTCCGGCCGTTTCTCCCGCCATTCCTCTACAAACGCCATCACTTCCTCGATGCTGTCCACCGTGCGGCGTTGCGGGTTCACCTTGAGGCCCAATCGGCTCAACCATTCCAAGGTTTCCGTATGGGTTGGCGGTAACAATGCCTCATCCACGGCACCGACTCCGTACAAGAAGATGTCCAATGCCCGATCTGCCGCCAATTTCGGGTCCAGCTGCCGAAGCGATCCGGCCGCGGCGTTGCGCGGATTGGCAAACAACGGCTCGCCGCGCCGTTCCTTCTCCTCGTTGATGCGGCGGAATTCCCGTTTTGGCATGAACGCTTCCCCGCGCACTTCCACCGTCACCGGTTCGCGCAGGCGTAACGGCAGAGAGCGGATCGTTCTCAGGTTTTGCGTGATATCTTCGCCGGTTTGTCCGTCTCCCCGTGTCGCTCCCTGTACAAACACGCCGTTTTCATACCGAAGGGAAACAGCCAGTCCGTCGATCTTCAGTTCACAGACATAGCGGACCTGATCCACGCCGCCCATGCGTTTGGTCCGCTCGTCGAACTCCCGCAAGTCTTCCTCGTTGAACGCGTTGCCCAGACTGAGCATGGGGACGCGATGCTCCACCTTCTCAAAAAACGGGAGCGGCTCGCCTCCCACCCGCTGGGTCGGCGAATCCGGCGTTTTCAGCTCGGGGTATTGTTCTTCCAACCGGATCAATTCTTGCATCAACCGGTCATATTCAGTATCCGAGATGATCGGATCATCCAATACAAAATAACGGTAATTGTGTTCTTCGATTTGTTCACGAAGTGATTGCGCTCGTCGCGCGGCCTCTTGCCGGTCCATTTTCATCCGCTCCTTTCCCAACCGGATCAAAACGCGTTTTGGCTTCGGGCGACTTCTTTTTACACTCGACTCCCGTTACGCAAATGCAAAAAGTCGTTCGCCGGAAATGGCCGCCTCCACCAAGGCGTGTCCGGTACGCGGGAACCCTTTTACCGACTCATGTTCACTTGGTGAAGTCATCCCCGGAAAAAGAGTTCCCCGCCATTTCACCATTTGCCAAGAACAGCAGACACGCCCTAGCTTTCCACGCGAGTAATCGGGGCATACCGCGCCAACAGACGCTTGACGCCGACCGGTGCGGGGAAGGCGATGTTCAGCTCGGTATCCTCGCCTCCTCCCTGCACTTTGACCACCGTACCCACTCCCCATTTGCCGTGACGCACCTTGTCCCCCACGCGCCAATCGACATCCGGGTTGGGGGTGGGCCGTCTGACAGGACCCTGGCGCAACGTCGGTTTGGTTCCCGCTGTTTCTTTCCCGTCCGCCGGTTGGATCAGATGGTCGGGAATCTCAGAGAGAAAACGGGACGGTGGATTGGCACTCGTCTGTCCGAACAACATCCGCATCCGGGCCCGGGTCAGGTACAACCGTTTCTCCGCCCGTGTGATCCCGACATAGGCCAGACGTCGCTCTTCCTCCATCTCCTCTTCGTCGTCCAACGACCGGACATGCGGAAAAATGCCTTCCTCCATCCCCACGAGGAATACATGCGGAAATTCCAGCCCCTTGGCACTGTGCAACGTCATCAGAGTGACGCCGCGATCCGCCTCATCTTCCTCTTCCAACGCGTCGATGTCCGAGATCAGGGCCAGGTCGGTCAGAAAGGCGACGAGTGTCTTATCCTCACTCCGCTGTTCAAATTCCTGCGCCACCGAAAGAAACTCGTCGATATTTTCCAGACGGGAAGCGGCTTCCAACGTCCCTTCCTTTTTCAACTCCTCCCGGTAGCCGGAACGGTTTAACACCTCTTCGGTCAGCTCGACCGCAGAGAGGTACTCCACCATCGCATGCAGTTCACGGATCAACTGGACGAACGACGAAAGCGGCTTGAGAAAACGGGCCGACAGTCCGATCTCCTCCGCCTCCAGCAGCGCTTCAAACAGGGAAATGCCGTGATCCGCCGCATGCTGGGCGACCTTGTCCATCGTCGCCTGACCGATGCCCCGTTTGGGCACATTGATCACGCGTTGCAGGCTGAGATCGTCATGCGGATTGACCACCAGACGCAGATAGGCCAAGATGTCTTTGATCTCCTTGCGTTCGTAGAACTTGATGCCCCCCACTACCTGGTAGGGAATATTTGATTTGAGAAAAACTTCCTCCAACACCCGTGATTGTGCATTGGTCCGGTAAAGTACCGCATAGTCGGAATAAGCGTGGCCTTCCCGGCGCCCCCGGATGATGGTTTCCGCCACAAAATACGCTTCGTCATGCTCATTGTCCGCTTCAAACAACTGAATGCGCTCGCCCCGCTCATTTTCCGTCCACAATTTCTTCGGCTTGCGTGAGCGGTTATGTTCGATCACTCCGTTGGCCGCGTCCAGAATGGTCTGCGTTGAACGGTAGTTTTGCTCCAGTTTGATCACCTGCGCCGACGGATAATCCCGTTCGAAATGCAGGATGTTGGAAATGTCCGCCCCGCGGAAACGGTAGATCGACTGATCCGAATCCCCGACGACGCACAGATTCTGATGCCGGGCCACCAGATGCTTCACCAACACGTACTGCGCATGGTTGGTGTCTTGGTATTCGTCGATGTGAATGTATTGGAATTTGCGTTGGTAGTAGTCCAGCACTTCCGGTGCTTGTTGGAACAACTGCACGGTGGTCATCAGCAAATCGTCGAAATCCAGCGATTGGTTTTGTCGCAGACGGTGTTGGTACCCCTCATACACCTCCGCCGCCACTTCATCCATGAGTCCGTCGACCCGTTCCTTCATCCGGCGGGGGGTGAGCAACTGGTTCTTGGCCTGGCTGATCCGATGCAGAACGGCCCGGGGTTCAAATTTTTTGGGGTCCAGATTTTGCTCCTTCATCACCTGTTTGATGACGGTGAGCTGATCAGAGGTATCCAGTATGGTGAAATTTCGTGAATAGCCGATTCGATCGATGTCCCGCCGCAAAATCCGGACACACATCGCATGAAAAGTGGAAATCCAGATTTCCTCCGCTGACGGCCCCACCAGGGAGACGATCCGCTCTTTCATCTCCCGCGCCGCTTTATTGGTGAATGTGATGGCCAAGATGTTCCAAGGATGTACTCCCTTTGAAAGCAAATACGCCACGCGCCGGGTCAACACCCGGGTCTTACCGCTTCCCGCACCGGCGACGACCAGTACGGGACCTTCGGTCGTTTCCACCGCCCTCCGTTGCTCCGGATTGAGTCCTTGCAACAAGGCTTCGGTCGTTTTCGCATGTTGTGCCATAAAAATGGATCGCACCCGTTACGAGGCGCGATGCCCTCCTTTCCCTCTGTCGCTTTTCACTCCGACGTCCAAATCCGTTTCCTTCACCCATTTCACCGTTTGGACGGCCGCATCCACGTTGTAATAGACCAGATTTCCCACCACGACGGTGTCTGCAATCTTCGCCATCGCGCGGGCACTCTCCTCGGACTGGATGCCGCCGCCGTAAAACAGACGCGTATCCGCCAAACCCTTCCGTGCCGCACGCACGATATCGGGATCACCGAAAGTACCGCTGTATTCAACATAAAATACGGGCAATCCAAACAGATGTTCCGCCATGCGGGCAAATGCGGTTACATCATCCTCGTCCAACGGGATGCGCGATTTCGTTACCCGCGCCACCTTGGACTCGGAGTTGAGCACGACGTAACCCAATACCATCACATCTTCCCACGGGATCAGGGAACCGTAGATCTTGATCGCCTCATGATGCGCTCCCACGATCCAATGGGTGGAACCCGAATTCAACACAGTGGGAATCAAATAACCGTCAAATCCGGGAACAACCGCCGATTTTTTGGAGATCTCCTGGACGCACTCCACCGGGTAGCGCCGCACGCGCGTCAGCAGTTCCCAGGTATTGTCGAACGTGATCCCGTCCGTACCACCGATGATGATCGCGTCCGTGTCGGATTGGCATATCCGATCCAACGCCCGGTCCGACAACACGCGGTTGGGATCGAGCTTGAAAACGTGTCGCCAACTTTTTGCACGCTCTTTCAGCATGGATGCCGGCTCCTTCCGTCCCCTTACATTCAGCAACATTATACACAACCGGACGGCAGAGAAAAAGAAAACCCCGGTAGGATTCCGGGGCACTTTCAGGGGGCATGTTCAGCGACTTGCCCCACACGTGAAGCGCCAGAGGCGCTCCCTTTGGTCGCCGTGGGCTTCCTGCTTCGTCCGGCGTGGCAGCCCACATCGATCGACGATCGCTTCGTCCCAGCCTGGGTGAGTTTCATTTCACGGTTTTTACTCGCCCAGCAGTTTTCAGTGTTTTCGCACTTCCATACTCGATTGTTCCCAAATTCTGTCGGACTTGCGAGAGGAACAAGGCCCTCCCGCGTCCGACTACGGCTTTCATCCCCGCCCTGAAGGGTTGGCTCGCTCTTTATAAACGGGTTATCCCGTCACTTTTCCTTTTCCTCTTCCTCCAAACGCTCCAACACCAGCTTGTATCCGTCCGTTCCGTAATGGAGACAACGTTTCACACGGGAAATGGTGGCCGTGCTGGCCCCTGTTTCCGATTCGATCTGGCTGTATGTGTACCCCTTGCGGAGCATACGGGCGACTTCCAGGCGCTGGGCCAATGACTTGATTTCACCGACCGTGCAGAGGTCGTCGAAAAACTGGTAGCACTCTTCCACATTTCGCAGTGTCAAGACTGCTTTAAACAGTTGCTCCAACTCTTTCTTACGCAGTTTGTTCAGTTGCATCCGTTCACCCCCTGCGGCAGACGAACACTTTCACGATTTAACGTAGATAATTCGACAATCCGTCCCGTAGTTCCTCCCCTATTCAAATGTAACCTTTCCATTTTCGGGGATCACATTCACCCACGTTTTGCCCGGGACCAACGATACGATTTTACCACGAACCGTCGGCACGATGACACCGGAACGATTTTCCCATCGGATCGGGATCGCTTTTCCTTTCTGGAACAGAAAGCCGTTCCCCGATCCTGCAATATTCACTTCCCGATGTCCGGCACTGTCGAAAATGCGATGTTTCGCACGGATTACCAGCACGTTTTGCATGGTGAGCGGTTGACCGCTTTCCCGTTCCTCCTGCTTCTCCCCTTGCGTGAAACGGACATATGCCTGCCGGCCGCTGTCGTATGCATATCCGCAATTGTACAGACGGTGGTACACGATGTGGATCTGTTCGGCCGGTTTTCCGCGGTCGGTGGCTCCTTGCGCCGAAAACGTCAGCGGCAATTGCAGAGGCATCGCATCGTATCCTTTGGATCGCGCTCTTTGTACCAGCTTGCCCAAATCGGTGTATAAATTGTGCGGCGGCTTCCGAAATCCAACCCGCCAGAAATACCGTTCATCCTCGTGAATCCCGTCAAGATGGGGAAGTCCTTCCTGTTTGATTGTCTCCATGGCGTTGGTGGCCCCGCCCGCATGCGCAACCACGGCATGAAGACCCTTTGCCAAGTCCAGATAATACTTCCGTACACTGCGAACCGGTCCCACCACCCCGGATGCTTCACTGTGATAAAACGCCGCAAACCGCGTGATCTCCCCTTCAGCCAGGATCTCATATACCCAATCGGCTCGGCTCAATCCCGTTTGCGGACGGGCATGGTGATGATTGTTGATCATCACCATCAAAATCATAGGGTCCCGATTCTTCGTTGGCAACCCCGTAAGCGGTTCCCGATTTTGCTGCACAGCAGGTTCCCGTTGCGGACCGGGCTCCTTTTGAACGTGACCGCACCCGGCCAACGACACCATCAACCCACAGATGACCGTACCAAGAAGCCACTTCCGCATCACGTATCGTCCCCTTTTACAAAATATTTCCTTTCACCCTTTCCACACGAAATGCCCTGTCCCTTTTTCCCGTCATGAAAAAGTATGTAGACGTTTGACAATCATGACAGGTGGAAAATAACAAAAATAAAGGATCAAGTAGGAATCCGCCGTGTGAATGACGAATGTTGCCGACGTCAACAAGCGAAAAGAACGAAGGAGGGATGACATGTCCATTCGGGTGGAGACGCGCGGAGTGGAGGAACACCAGCATCCGTTTTACGTCATTCGCTACGCCGTTGTCAGGGACGGTGAAGAATACATCACCAGTGTCGCCCGTTATGTACACAACGCTCAAGGAGGAAAAGTGCAGTTTCTGGAACCGGATATGCGAAAAATCCAAAAGCTTCCCAACGCAATCGAACATATGAACGAAGTGGAACGCGTCATCAAAGAAGAAGCGGTGCAGTTGATGGAACAGTTGAAATCGAACGACTGATACATGGAATTCAAGCGCCTGGTCGATCACGGCAGGCGCTTTTTGAATTTGTTTGTTCGACGGGCCGCACGGGGATCAATGCGTGTGCGGTTCGGCGGTGTTCGCGATTCAGTTGAACCTGAAGCAGTTCCAGCCGCTCACCGTTTTTTGAATCCCCGACCCGGATCGTCACGCCGGGCGGCGGGACTTTCAGATTCGATGATTTGTCCCGGTTGTCGTGAAGCAATTTCTTGGTATTACGCGGGAAAAAGTCCCTTGCCATGGCTCGGTTTCTTTCCAAATCCGCCCATGCCGTCCGCATCATGCCAAACCATGGTCTGGCGTTCTTCAGATTCTCTTTTTGTCATTCAAACGTTGTCTGCACCATCCCGCTGAGCGCCGTTTCCCCCATATCCGAGAAAGCGGCGGATGCCGAAACAGTCAACCAAAGCAACACTGACATCATCACAGCCAGCCATTTTCCCCACGATTTCATGCTCATTCTTTCATGAAAAAATTTACAGTTCGACATTATCTTTTTATCACGTTTTTATCAATTTTTGTTTGATTGTGATACCATTTAGCTATGATGAAAAAAGGAGCGGATGACATGCGGACCCGTCTCGTTTTTTGTTTTCTTGCCCTCATTGGTTTGGCCGGTTGTGCATGGTTCTTGCCAAACATGTTTTTTGACGGTGGTACCATTTTCGATGGGGATCGGGCGTATTCGGTTCACCCTTCGATCGTGGTGCCGGAGGAGAATGTGGGGGATGCCGTGGGAGATTCCAACGGCGGCATCGTTTACCGGATCAACAGGTTGTCCACCAAGGAGTGGCTGGCCATGTGCCCCGATCACAATCTCGACTGCTTCGCCTATCAAGAAAACCATCTTCCCAAACTGGACATCCAACGATTTGATCCCTATCAAGCGGAAATCCGCCCCACTTTCGGCAATGGGCGAATCGTGACCATTCGGGACCCAGGAAAGATCCGATTGCTGATCGACACCTTTTTGACGCGACCCGATGTAAAAAGTGCGCATCAGCGGCATAAACGGATCAAGCTTAACCGATTGGTCCAGTTTTACTCGAAAAAGTATCCCTCTCTCATTTACGAATGGAATTATGAGGTGGATGCAGACGGACGCCGCTATCTCATGGGCGACGGCAAAGTGGTGGAGTTGGGCGACGTGCTGAAACGGGAAATCCGTTAATAATGTGCAAGCGGTGATTCCGTTTGAAACTGCTGACAAGTGATGGAACCACACGCGATTTCGGGAGCAGGTCGATTCCCCATCGAGTGGCTCTAGAGCGTGTCTGATTACCGTCCAATTGCTTTCCCGGTTCGCTCCACCTGCGCCCTCAAGGAAGTTGGTTATGGCCGCTAAAGACCTGGAGCACAGGACGCGGGCAAAGTACGCTTCGCTTAGAGGAATTTGCCCACGATTTTATTCCTGTGCTATCCGGGTCTTCGCTCGGTGGGGCTTGGTAAGTCGCTCACCCGGGAAAGCATTTGCTCCCACACGGTTGTACCCCGGACACGTTCCTATCTGTTGTTACAAAGCGGAGATGGAAAATCGATACCCGCGACTCCCTGAATCGATTATTCCGCTTGCGCTTGTTTCGGTTTGTGGTCAGCAAGCTGAATGCGGCCCATAAAAAGAGTGCAAACAGCGCCGAGCAGCACAAAGATCAATCCGAAAAGAAAGACGCTGTGCAACGAATCGACCAACGACGTTTTCAATACATCCACGAAGGTCGGCGGCAATTTGGTCAACATCGCCGGATTCAACAAGGAATTATAGAGACTTTGCGCATCGCCTTGCATCATCGACGACAGCCGGGAGGCCATTTCACCAGGCAGATGCTGAAGCAGCGGTGCCATTTTCTCATTCAACGTCTCACTGGATTGGGCGTTCATCACCACTCCCAGCACAGTCATCCCGAACGTGCCGCCGATCTGCCGGAAAAATTGACTGGATGAAGTGACCACCCCCCGCTCGGAACGCGGGAAGCTCTCTTGCAACGCCAGCGTCAAGAGCGGCATGACCAAGCCCATTCCCAATCCCAGTATCACCATGTAGACCGACGCGGTAAAAGCGGAAGTATGAATATCCATGGTGGAGAGCAGAACAAAACCGCCGGCCATGATCAGCATGCCCAACGCCATTTGAACCCGCATCCCGATCTTATACACCAACTGTCCGCCCAACACGCTGCCCACAATCATGGTGATCATCATCGGAGTCATGACAGTGCCGGAAGCGGATGCACTGACCCCCGTGACGCCTTGCATAAACAACGGAACAAACATGATGGAGCCGAACATGCCGACACTCATCAAAAAACCGATACTGTTGATAATGGTAAACGTCCTGTTCCGAAAGAGACGAATCGGGAAAATCGGTTCGGCCGCCCGGGCTTCCACAAAGGCGAACAGGATCAACGACACCAGTCCCAGCGCAAACAGTCCGAGGATTTGCCATGAAGTCCATTCATACTCTTTTCCGCCGAGGGATAGCGCGAGGAGCAGACTGACCACACCCAACACCATCGTCACCATGCCGGCCCAGTCCAATTGAACGGAGGTGGAGGACCGGGGTCCTCTCAGACCGATCGCGATCAGGATCGCCGCCAGTATCCCGATCGGCAGGTTGATGTAGAACACCCATCTCCAGTTGAGCGCATCCACCAACCATCCGCCCAACTGGGGACCGATCACGGAGGAAAGACCGAAAATCGCCCCGAAGATCCCTTGCCATTTTGCCCGTTGTTTCCCTTCAAAAAGATCCCCGATGATGATCATCGCCATCGGCATCATCATGCCGCCGCCGATTCCCTGAAAACCCCTGAACAGGATCAGTTCGATCATATTTTGTGCCGCCCCGCACAGTGCCGAACCAATCACAAAGATGGTCAAACCGGCCACGTAGATCACCTTGCGCCCCATCAGATCGGCCAACTTCCCGGTAATGGGAACCACGGTGGTGGCTGTCAGCATATAGGCGGTGGTGACCCAGGTCAACAACGAAAGTCCGCCCAGTTCACCCACGATTCGCGGCATGGCCGTACCCACGATCGTTTGATCCAATGCGCCGAATAACATGGCGATGATCAAACCGGCAATCAATACCCCACGACGATTCGCAGATGAAGAAGTATCCCATTCCACTTGATCATGTGCGGTTTCCATCCGTATTCCCCCTTTTCTCTTCCTCATTTATGGTTGACAGGAACTCCTGCACATCCAGATCGGCGGCAACACGGGCCAGCTTTTCAAATACCTGAATGAAAGTGGTGACCTCTTCTTCATCCAATTGTTGTAAGCAGTAGCCGACCACGCGTTTGCGCAGGTTCCAGATTTTTTGCAACACGTCCGCACCGGTTTTCGTTAATTGGACGATGACCACGCGGCGATCCTGTTGATCACGGAACCGCTCAATATAACGGCGGTTTTCCAAGCGATCCAGCATGACGGTAATGGCGCTGGGTTTGACCTCCATTTTTTCCGCCAACTGCGATACTGTACAACGTTCTTCTTTTTTAATCAAGTGCAAAAGAAACACTTGACCCGGTGTCAGATCAAATGGTGCCTGCAACACGATGTTCGCTCCCAAATGTTGGGCGACGGATCGGAGGGCAGCATCGAAACGATCAACCCGGTTATCCGTCTCTCTCACATTGTTTGACCTCCCGTTTCGCCATTTCATTTCATAGTTTAATATTTAAGTTAGTTAATGATTAAACTGTATAATGAAACAGGCGGTTTTGTCAACAGCTGAGAAAATGGAAAAAGCTGCGCCTGATACGCGCAGCCATATTGTTGAAAAAAGACTCCGCACGCCCGTTTTCCCGAGAGCGGACTTTGCACACAGCCCTTCAGGAGAGGTGAAAAAGACACTTCGCGAAATCACATGCGGTCAGATCACTTCGGTAGGAATACCGCTGGACCCGGCCGAAAAGACAAGCTTTACTCCCACCGCTCCGCCGGATACACGATCGTACGGTCCTTCACGCGCAAGACACCGTCCGCCGTCAGCCGGGCTTGTGGGAGATGCGTGGAGGAAAGGAACAAAAACGTGTATACCGGATCATGAAACGGATGGTCGAACCGCTTCAGTTTTTCCGTCAGCTCATCTGTTTTCTCCGCCAGCCGGTCCATCGGCCATTCACTCATCAGGCCCAAAAGCGGAAGCGGCAAATGATAATACGTCTCTCCTCCTTGAATCCATGTGATCCCGCCACCTTCGTCGGATGCACGGCGGACGGCTTGAGCCATCGCCTCGATGTTTCTGCCGATCACCAGCCAATCGCCGGAACCATTGTAGGTGGACACCAATGCATCGATGTTCCGCCCGAATCCGCGAATCAAACTCCGTGTGATCCAGCGTCCGTTCCGGTCGATCAAATAGGCGAACAGCCGGTCGTCATCCTCGAACAAGACGGCCCCGTCGGGTCCTGTTGAGACGGCTTCTTCGGTCAACTTGGTGATTACGGGGTTGATCAGATTGAGCACAGGCACCGTTTCCCCCTCGTCCACATGCCATCGCAGTTGTTGCACGTCCGCCCACCACGGGGACGAACGTTGCACGGCGGAATAACGTGCCCAATCAATGGTCGGTGGTGATTTCACCCACTGCCCTTTGGCCGCCACCAATTCCCCGTTGGCGATCACTTGCAGGGGGACAGGCTCGTCCAGTGAAGAAAGGACATTGATATCCGCGAGTCGACCGGGTGCAATCCCCCCGATCCGTTCATCCATCCGGTAATACACGGCCGGATTGATCGTCACCATCTGATACGCCCGCACCGGATCACACCCGGCGTCGATGGCCGTACGTATCAAATGATCGACGAACCCCTGGCGGAAATACGATGGAGTCGGCCCGTCCGTGGTCATCATCAGTCGATGCCACGGCACTTCCCGTTCCCGTACCAGTCCTTCCATCAACACCGGCAAATCGGGACGAAGCGAACTGTGTCGAAGGGTGACCATGTATCCGAGACGCAGACGGTCCCACACTTCATCCGGTGAAATGCTTTCGTGGTCCCCCGTTACCCCTGCCGCAGCCAACCGTGCCAACGTGCGGTGGGAGGCGCCGGGTGCATGCCCTTCCACTCTTTTGTTCCACTCATGGGCCGCTCCGATCCAGCTCTGCATCCGTTCGTCCCCATCCAACAGCGGCATCCAGTCGGACAGCTCACCCGCCTGCAACACCAACGGATGTTGCAAGATCCGCCGGACCCGCTCATCGTCAAACAGATGAGCCAGAGATTCCGGCAAATGGGATTGCGGGTCCAAACGCGCCCACCATCGATACTTGACCGGTAAACGGGACAGTTCGTCCCAGATCCGGATCATTTCCTTTTCTTCCAACTGGGTAAATAAGAACAGATTGTCACTGATCAGCATCGTGGTCCCAAGCGGCAAGACATACTCAGCCAGCGTGACGGGATTGTACAATTGAAACGGATGGGCATGTACCTCGATATATCCGGGAACAAGCACACAACCCGACACATCCAGCACACGTGTAACCGTCCCCGGCTGGATGCGGGCCTCTTCCAGATCGCCCACATAGGCAATCCACCTGCCCGCCACCGCCACATCGGCCCGTTCCGTCCGCCCCGTATACACATTGAGCACTTCCGCTCCGCTCAGCACCAGCGAAGGCGATCGGCGTCCCATCGCCGTTTCGACCAACTTCCGCCGTTCCTTCCCATCCATCGGCAAAAACATCTCTCTTTTCCCCCTTTTCTGTCATCGATACCTCCATGCTATCACAAGGGAACAGGAATAAGGAATTGAGTGGGACCACATAATAAACCCAGCAATCGCAAGGAGGATGTGCCGATGCAAAAAAATGTGGGAACCTGGGATGCAATCATGCGCATCACGATTGGAACGGCTGGTTTGGCTTGGAGCATCGCGCGAATGGTTCGCCGTCCGTACCGCAGTTTGCCGCTGTTGGTTGCGCTGCTCTCCGGTATGAAGGTGGCCGAAGGCATCACCCGCTTCTGCCCGATGCTGTATCTGTTGGGCCAAAGTACCGCAGAATCTCCCAAGCGGCAACCGCCTGCCACTCCACCGCCGAAACCGGAGCCCGCTCCGTGACAGAGAAGAGGTGAAAGCTTTGACGCCGACACAACCCTGGTCCTGGGTGATCGAAACGCTCAATGATTATGGATTCGTCATCCTTACCGCCGTCGGCTCGCTCGTCGTGATCGGCCTGGTCATTCGGCGCTTTTGGCGGCGGACGTATCTTTGAGAAAAACGCCGTTCTGCTCCGATCCTCCCCTTAATATATTGAAGGTGGATCTTACAGGGAAGGATTGTTTCTTGTGTTTATCAAGAATTGCTTAACGCCGCGTGAACAGATTTTGACCGTCACGCCCGACACCCGCTTGGAAAGGGTGATCGAAACGTTGCAAGCCCATCAGCTCCATACCATCCCCGTCGTTGACCGGTTCAACCGGTTTCTCGGCATCACCGGATACCGCCACATGATGAAGGCTTTCTTGGATAACCACCGCTCCTGGAAGGAAGGTACCGTAACCGATGCGATGGAGCCCATTCGTCCGTTGACCGTTTTCAGTGGATTTTGAAGAGACGTTTCCTGTCATCGTACGCTATCCGTTTGTACCGATTGTGGATGAAGACCGAATGACATTTCTCGGAATCGTGAAGATCAGCGATATCGAGAACGCCTTGTCTTCCGCTTTTGGCACACACATTCCAGGCATCCGTTTGCTGTTGGGCGTGGTCATCGATATGCCGCACCAACTGGAACACGTGGTGGATGCAATCAAACCTTTTGATGTCAACATCATTTCCATCACCACGTTTGATGCCGGCGATCCGGCGGCGCGCCGCATTTTGCTGAAAATCGAATCAACTCCCCATCTGTCCGCCATTCAACAGCGTCTTGTGGATAAAGGATTGCGTGTCCTCAGTGTAAACGAACGGCAAGTCCCGTGATCATGCCTACTGTGGCAGTATCTGTGTTAAAGGGCGAAACAGCGTATCCATCAATTGGGTGGGTCCTGGCAAGTTGGGATTGAACAGCAGTGCAACGGCCAGCGACCATCCGATCAACGTCAGGCCGATCAATGCGGCTTTTTCTTTTTTTTGTTCCGGATTGATCCTCGGCCAGTCGGCCACTCAAACAGTACCAACAGGATGGCGACAACTGTGATGCCGGTGAAGGCTCCCCAATTCACGGTTGCTTCACCTCCGGGACGGGACTTTCATTATTCAACAAAGCGCGCATAAGTGATGCACGGGGGCCAACCTTCACTTCCACCTTCGGGAACACTTCGTCCCACCGATCCTTCACCTCTTGCCATTGATCGGGAGATTTCCGGTAGAATACATCAGCAAAAACCGAAAACATCCGCTTTCATTCTCTTTTGCACCTGGTTCATCGCCACCATGATGGTGTTTTGTATATCCCGTTCCACATCCGTTTCCAATTTCTTGGTGACGTCGGGGCTGGCCATTCCCCGATCGGTTGCATTCTGAATAATGTTCCCTTCCATTTTGGTCCGGACGGCGATTTTCCATTTTCCTCCTGTTACTGAGGGCACCAGTTCTGTATTGGAATCCAACAGTTCGACCGATGCGTAGCCCTTGATCCCTTTGGGTTTGACTGTGATAATGCCCGTTTTGATTTCATTCCTCACCCACATCACGCCTCTGGTGATTCTGTCGTCAATCCGGCCCACGATTTTGTCTTTTTTCAGAACGGCCGCTCCGTTGAGGCGCAGACTGGGTTCCTGTTTTTTTGCTTCCCCCGGAACGGATGGGCTCTGTTCAATCCAAGGCAATATGACTGCGTGGGAATCGCTGTTCAGCATCTGCAATACATCTTTCACGGTCATATCCAAACCGACTCCTGTTTTTGTCAAATCACGAAGCACTTCCCCGCTGCTTCGTCCGACAGGAGAGAGAATTTGCAACAGAGCGGATGCCGGACTCTTGGCGGCAAACACGGAATTGCGGTCAAAAAAATCCAACGGTCCGGCGGTTCCTTCCCTCAATAACCTTTCTCCAAAAATGACGCAACAGTTGTGCTGCCAAAAAATTCTGCGCGGGAGTTTTTCCTGCAATTTCCGAATGGCATCGGCGACGGGACGCCTTCCGCGGCGACGACGTACGTTAGTTTGGCTCCACCGCCACCGTCCCCTCAGCTCCCGACAAGTCCCTCCATTGTACCCCCCGATTTTTATCGGTGATTTAGTAGATTTTTTCTTATATTACGATATTTGGAGTGAATCATGGAGTATTTTATGACGATTTCTTTGAAAAGGGCAGGAATTTGCGGTAGGTGATAGAATCGGAAAATGATAGAATATTGATGTACCCAGAAACAAGGAGGTTTTTCCATTGAAAAGGATATCGTTTGCAATTATCACCATTCTTATGGCCATCAGCTTCGTACTCGTCGGAATTCCCGGCGTGCAGGCATTGTCTCTGTCGTCCGCTCCCACGGATGCACGGTCGGATTCTTCCGGTCAAGAGATCATTGTCAAATTCAAACCGGGAATTTCCCGAGCAACACAATCTCTCATACATACCGAGGCAGCCACCCGGATCTTGTTTCACAACGATGTACTCGGTTTTGACGTAATCAAATTGAACGGGCAGTCAATTGAAAAAGTTCTTGAAATCTATCGTAACAACCCGCTTGTCGAATATGCGGAACCCAATTTCGTGTTCCATGCGACGATGACCCCGAACGACACGTATTTCAACGATCAGTGGTCTCTTACAAAAGTAGAGGCACCTACAGCGTGGGATCTCGGTCAGAGCGCGGACAGCGTGCAAATCGCCGTCATCGATACGGGTGTGGACAGTACCCATCCGGATCTGGCCGGCAAAGTGATCAATGGCCATGATTATGTGGACAATGACGATGATCCGATGGATCTCAACGGACACGGCACGCACGTGGCCGGGGTGGCCGCCGCCGTCACCAACAATCAGCAAGGGATTGCAGGCATGGCGCCCAAAGCGAAGATTTATGCCGTCCGTGTGCTGGATGAAAATGGGAAAGGCACGTTGGACAAAGTGGCCAGCGGTATTGTTGAAGCAGCCGATCACGGTGCCAAAGTGATCAATCTGAGCTTGGGTTCTTCCCAAAACGCCCAAACCCTGAAGGACGCCATTGATTACGCTTGGAACAAAGGAGCGGTGGTGGTGGCTGCCGCCGGCAATGACGGAACCTCCGCTCCCACTTATCCGGCTTACTATAATCAAGTACTCGCCGTAGCGGCAACAGACAGCAGCGACCACAAGGCTGAATTCTCCAACTACGGCAAATGGGTGGATGTGGCGGCACCGGGAGTGGATATCACTTCCACCTATGTCGGAGGCGGTTATAAAACGATGTCCGGCACTTCGATGGCTGCTCCGCAGGTTTCGGGTTTGGCCGCACTTCTCGCGGCGAAAGGGAAAAACAACACGCAAATTCTCGGCACCATCCAAAGTACACCCGAAAAGGTTCCTGGCACCGGTTCCGATTGGGAATACGGTCGGATCAACGCACTGCGTGCCATGCAGAAGTGACGAACCGATGCATGAAAAGGCAAAGGGAACGCATTTGTCGGCGTTCCCTTTTTTTACTATCCCGGTATTTGTCCACGTACGGGATTTTTTTACGTATGGCGTCCGCGATGATCCCGACCCTGAAGGGACGGGTTTTCCCGCTCACCCTGTATAAATGATCCGACGTGGTCACTAAGCTTAAACGTTGTGAAGCCGGTGAGCGCTTTTACTCGATGTCCGTCCGTCATTGAACCAATGACAATATATGGCGGATCCATTCCGCTTTTCCCGACACATAAGCGGGTCGGTCCTCCCGAAATCGTTGGGCCAAACGCCGTTTCAGCTCCGCGTATTCGTTGGCCGCATCCGGGTTTAATCGAAGGAAATCGCGGAAAAATAGGTGGTGGCGAAATCCTTTGCTGTCCTGTTCCATGATATGAAGATGATGTGTTCGCGGCATTCCCTTACGGAAAAACAATCTCCCCTCCTCGCGGTCGTGAAACTGAAACACGTATCCGCAGGGATGGAGTCGTTCTTCATATGCAGAGGGCGGCAGGAGAGTGGGCACTCCGGCTAGAATATCAACGATAGGCTTGGCCGATAAACCGGGAACCGCCGTACTGCCAATATGATGAATGGACAACACCAATGATCCCAGTGCTTCTGTCAGGATTTTCTTTTCCCGTTTGTACACCTTGGGCCATGCCGGATCATAAGGTACAATCACGATAGGATCAGGATGAGGAGGCATGATTTCACCTCTTCACGATTGAAAGTCAATGATCTATAATAAATTCTCACAGAAGTTTCAAACTTTCACAAGGTCATGGTGGAAAATCGGCAGGGCCAAGGGTACAATAAGGGTACACGAACAAATGATCGCTTCCATTGACACCGGAAAGTTCAAGGGGGTGGGTAACCATGATGCTCAGCGAAGAGGAAAAAGAAACCGTCATTCAATTCGATGAATCAGGCACCACGGCGACGGTGTACACTGCCAGCTGGAATGTAGCGCGTTCATTCAAGCGCGCAGGATACCAACCCGTCAAAAAAACCAAAGGAGCATGGTGGTTTGAAATCCCGGTCGGCGCCTTCACCATCCAAGGCAGCAAACAGACCACCACCATCGGCTAAGAAAAACCCTGGGTCATCCCCAGGGTTTTTGAGTTTATTTCTCTTCCGCTGCCAGGGCTTTTGCCGCGATGTCCCGCCGAAAATGCGCACCATCAAAATCAATTTGGCTCACCGTTTCATAGGCGGCCGCTTGTGCCGACCCGACATCCGCACCCAATGCAGTCACAGCCAACACACGCCCTCCGGCGGTGACCAACTGATCGCCTTCCTTTTTGGTACCGGCATGAAACACGATGCGATCCGGACGGGATTCGGGAAGCGAACGAATGGGGACGCCTTTGCGATAATCACCCGGATATCCTTCGGACGCCATCACGATGCAGACTGCCGCTTCTTCCTTCCACCGAATCTCGATATCGGCCAGTTTTCCACGGACGGTCGCCAGCATGATTTCAGCCAGATCACTGTCCAATCGGGGCAAGACCGCCTGCGTTTCCGGATCACCAAATCGGGCATTGAACTCAATGACCTTCGGCCCCGCTTCCGTCACCATCAAACCGGCGTAAAGCACCCCGCGGAACGGTCGTCCTTCCCGTACCATCGCACGGGCGACAGGTTGCAGGATCTCGGCCACCGCCCGATCCACCACCGTGGATGGAATTTGCGGTACGGGGGAGTACGCGCCCATCCCGCCCGTATTGGGTCCTTGATCCCCGTCAAATACGGGCTTGTGATCTTGGGAGATGACCATCGGCCGCACGGTTTCCCCATCGACGAACGCCATCAGGGACATTTCCTGACCTGAAAGAAACTCTTCGATCACCACGCGATTGCCTGCTTCACCGAATACTTTTTCGTTCATCACCCGTTCGATGGCCTCTTCCGCCTCTTCCACTGTCCGTGCCACGGTGACACCTTTGCCTGCCGCGAGACCGTCGGCTTTCACCACAATCGGCGCTCCCTGTTCCCGTACATACTGTTTCGCTTCTTCTGCGGAAGTAAATGTGCGGTACTTCCCGGTGGGGATGCCATAACGCATCATCAAATCCTTGGCAAACGACTTGCTGCCTTCTATCTCCGCCGCTTTTCGGTTGGGGCCGAACACGGCCAGTCCTTCCGCTTCGAACACGTCCGTTACGCCCGCCAACAAAGCCGCTTCCGGTCCCACCACCGTCAGGTCGATCTCTTGCTCCTTGGCAAACGCCAGCAACCGTTCCACATCGGTCACACTGATTGGAACGCACTCGGCCAACCCGGCGATCCCGCCGTTGCCGGGTGCACAGTACACGTTCTTTACCAAGGGACTTTGCGCCAATTTCCACACCAATGCGTGTTCCCGTCCGCCACTGCCAATTACCAGTACGCGCAAAACCATTTCCTCCTTTTCCATCGATAAGCGAAAATGCTGACAAAGTGTGAACCCATTCACTATTCCGGTGTGTGTGTTCCCTCTCGCTTCTGCAACGCAAACGCTCAAAGGTCGCTCGTGGGAAAATGACTACCCTCTGTTAGAGGAACCGATTCGAATTTCCCGTTGAGTACGGAGCTTAAGACGGGAAACTGGAGCTCACGTGACTTTGTCAACAACCTGCCTTTCCCATCGATAAGCTTGTCCATCTACTGGCAGAGAGTTTTGCATCTCGGCTCCATTGCTGCATGTTGTTTCGGGCGCGCTATTTTTTCTCTTACCGAATGCATGATGATACCCAAATCCTGTCGGATCTGATGAGAGGGCTGAAGCCCTCCCTCGTCCGATGTCGCTATCAACCCAACCCTGAAAGGGCCGGGTTTCCCCGCTCGCTCCTGACAGAACGGGACTTACCCTATGTGGGCCAAATCCAGCTCAGACCAAACAACCAGACTGATACCAATAAAAACGCGAGCGCCCAATCGTGCCGGGACATCCGCCCGCTTTGTTCCACAGAAACAGACGGCATGCGAAGCGACAACACACCGCTGGCAATGACGGCGAGGACGAAAAAGAGTCCACCCATCACCCGCATGCCAAGCTGCCAACCGTGCGATTCATGGATCAGCGGCAGGATCAATCCGATCAGCAGCAACGAAAACAGGGTCAGAACGAATGACCAACGGAGACTGCGCACGGGAATCCCTCCTTTTTCGCTCGATTCCATCATACGCAGCTGCTTCTCCGTTGGTCGCTTTTTGCGTCTCCTTCAGAAAAACGCATGATCCAGGTCATGTCTGATCAGTACCGCGTGCGCCACTTTCCCGGTTCGCTCCACCTGCACCCCGCAAAGAAGAAATCGCTCCGAACCGGGCGCAGGACGCGGGCAAAGGACGCTTCGCTCAGATTCCGGTTCTCTGCTCCGTCGGGCTTGGGAGTTGCCGCGTCCCCGGGAAAACATGGCCCGAAATTACCGGACACGCTCTAGTGTTTGAAATGGCGCACGTCGGTAAACACCATCGCGATGCCGTGACGGTTGGCCGCCTGGATCGATTCTTCGTCGCGGATGGAACCTCCGGGTTGGATAATGGCCGTGATCCCGGCGCGGGCAGCTGCTTCCACTGTGTCGCTCATCGGGAAGAACGCATCGGAAGCGAGTACCGCTCCCTCGGCCAGTTCTCCCGCCTGGCGGATGGCGATTTCCGCTGCACCGACACGGTTCATCTGACCGGCCCCCACCCCGATCGTCCGGTTGTCGCGTGCCAACACGATCGCGTTGGACTTGACGTGTTTCACCACTTTCCAGGCAAACAACAATTGCTCCCACTCGTCTTCGGTCGGAACCCGTTCGGTGACCACCCGGCACTCTTCACGGGTGATCCGCTTTTGGTCCGTCTCCTGCACCAAAAACCCGTCGCCGGCAGTGATCTGTTTCCACGAAGGTTTCCCCGTTGCCGGAGCTTCCGGCATTTCCAGCAAGCGGAGGTTTTTCTTTTCGCGCAAAATCGCCAAAGCCGCTTCATCAAATCCGGGCGCCAGGACAATTTCCAGGAAAATTTCCCGCAACTTCCTTGCCGTCGCTTCGTCCACGGTGCGGTTGAATGCGATGATTCCGCCGAAGATGGAGACCGGATCGGCGTCATGCGCTTTTTGGAAAGCTTCCGCCACCGACGAGCCGATTCCGACACCACACGGGTTGGTGTGTTTCACAGCAACCGCTGCCGGTTGATCGAACTCGGACACAATCTCCCAGGCAGCTTGTGCGTCTTGGATATTGTTGTAGGACAACGCTTTGCCGTGCAGTTGTTTTGCGGAAGCGATCCCGGGCGTTGACGGTAGAGGCTGACGGTAAAATGCCGCCCGCTGATGCGGGTTTTCACCGTAACGCAGATCCTGTGCTTTTTCAAATGTCACCGTCCAGCGCTCCGGGAACGTTTCTCCCGTCTGTTCCGTGAGGTATCCCGCAATCAAGGCATCATACGCCGCCGTGTGACGGAACGCCTTTGCCGCCAAGCGCAGGCGGGTCTCAGGGTCCACTTCCCCGTTTTTCTCGATCTGATCCAGCACATCGTCGTAGTCGGCCGGATCGACCAACACAGTGACGAAACGGTGATTTTTGGCAGCCGCGCGCACCATGGACGGCCCGCCGATATCAATGTTTTCCACAGCCGTTTCAAAATCCGTATCGGGGCGCGAAATGGTTTGCTGGAACGGATACAAATTGACGACCACCAGGTCGATTGGCATCACCCGGTGTTCCTCCAGTTGTGTCAGATGCGTCTCATTGTCGCGAATCGCCAACAATCCGGCGTGGATGAGCGGATGCAGTGTTTTGACCCGTCCGTCCAGGATTTCCGGAAAACCGGTCACGTCGGATACGCCGGTAACCGGTACACCCGCTTCTTCCAAAGCGCGTTTGGTTCCCCCTGTGGAGACGATCTCCACACCTTGATCGGCAAGACGACGGGCCAACTCCACCACGCCGGTCTTGTCGGATACGCTGATCAACGCACGTCGGATGGACATGTTGTTTGCTCCTCCCTTTGCTTCATCAACGTGACAGTATCGATCTCACCCCGGATCAAACGAAGCACCACTTCCGGATACAACCGGTGTTCCACCGTTTGAATCTTGCTCGTCAACGTCGTCTCATCGTCCCCGTCTTCCACGGGCACCGGCTCCTGTGCGAGGATCGGCCCCGTATCCATCCCCTCGTCGACCAGATGAACGGTGACGCCGGTCCATTTGACGCCTTTTTCCAGCGCTTGGCGAACCGCGTGCTTGCCGGGAAACTCCGGCAATAACGAGGGATGGATGTTGACGATGCGACCGTAATAGGCTGTCAGCAGCGTCGGGCCGATCAAACGCATGTAACCGGCCAGCACGATCCAGTCCACCTGATACTCCCGCAGCAACTGAAGAACGTCGGCTTCATACGCCGCTTTATCGGGATACGATTTGGGAACGAACGATCGGGCCGGCACATCCAACCGCTCCGCCCGCTCCAACGCTTTGGCGCCGGGGCGGTCACATACGAGCAACACGATCTCGCCCGGCCACCCCTGTTCGCGGGACGCCTTTACCAACGCTTCAAAATTGGAGCCGCTCCCGGATGCGAATACGGCGATTCTCATGTCTCACCGCCTCCGATCCAGCGAATCCCGCCGGCACCTTCCGCGATCCGTCCGATCAAATGGGCTGTTTCTCCCATCTCCCGCAGAACGGACAACGCTTCCTCCGCCTGATCCGCCGGCAAGATCACCACCATGCCGATTCCCATGTTGAATGTTCGGTACGCATCCGTCTCGCTCAGCCGTCCCTCGCGCACGATCCATTCCAGCACGGGCGGCACTTCCCACGCGGAGCGGTCGATCTCGGCCCGATACCCTTTCGGCAGCACGCGCGGGACGTTTTCGATCAATCCGCCGCCGGTGATATGCGCTCCCGCCTTCACCTCAAACTGTTTCATCAGTTCCAGAAACGGTCGGACATAGATTTTGGTGGGGGTGAGCAGCACTTCTCCGACAGTGGCCCCGCCCCACGGAACCGTGTCGTGCAAACGATCCGGATTTCCCTCCAGCAACACTTTGCGCACCAACGAGAAGCCGTTGCTGTGAATCCCGCTGGAAGCCAGCCCGATCAGTACATCACCGGGAACGATGTTCTCTCCCGTCAACAAACGGTCCCGCTCCACGGCACCCACGCAAAAACCGGCCACATCGTATTCACCTGCGCCGTACATCCCCGGCATTTCCGCCGTTTCACCGCCGATCAGCGCGCATCCCGCCTCTTGGCAACCGTCGGCGATCCCTTTGACGATCGCTTCCGCCTGAGCGGGATTCAATTTGCCTGTTGCCAGATAATCGAGGAAAAAGAGCGGTTCCGCTCCCTGCACCACCACATCGTTGACGCACATGGCCACGCAATCGATCCCGATGGTGTCATGTTTCTCCATCGCAAACGCGATCTTCAATTTGGTCCCCACACCGTCAGTGGAAGAAACCAACACCGGGTTCCGATAGGAAGGAAGGGAGAACAGCCCGCCGAAACCGCCCAAGCCCCCGATCACTTCGGGTCTCATCGTCCGCTTCACATGGGATTTGATTCGTTCCACCGTTTCATTGCCCGCGTCGATGTCCACACCGGCCGCGCGGTATGCGTCGCTCATCGTTCTCCCTCCAATACCAGACTCTCCTCCACCAGCGTCGGGTAGTTCCCGTCAAAACAGGCCAGGCAGTGGCCCCGGTCGGGTTCCCCGCTCGGGCGGCCGATCGCTTCCAGCATGCCTTCCTTGCTCAGGAACACGAGACTGTCCGCCCCGATCAATTGGCGGATTTCCTCGACCGAGTGAGAGGCGGCGATCAACTGTTTCCGATCCGATGTGTCGATCCCGTAGTAGCAAGGGAATCGCACCGGCGGAGAGCTGATGCGCACATGCACTTCCGTTGCGCCTGCTTCACGCAGGAGATTGACGATCTGACGGCTGGTCGTCCCGCGAACGAGCGAATCATCCACCATGACGACCCGTTTGCCTTCCACCACTTTGCGAACGGCGCTCAACTTCATCTTGACGCCTTGTTCACGCAGTTCCTGACTCGGTTGGATGAAGGTGCGGCCCACATACCGGTTTTTGATCAAGCCCAGCTCATACGGGATTCCGGTCGCTTCCGCATACCCGATCGCCGCGGAAATGCTGGAGTCCGGCACACCGGTGACCACATCGGCTTCGACGGGCGCTTCCTTGGCCAGTTGCTGGCCGAGCCGTTTCCGCGCCGCATGCACGTTGATGCCGCCGATGTCGCTGTCCGGGCGGGCAAAATAGATGTATTCAAACGAGCATACCGCCCGCCGCGCCGGCGGGGCGAACCGGTCAACGCGCATCCCGCCGTCATCGATGATCAGCATCTCGCCCGGTTCGACCTCCCGCACGTATTCCGCACCGATCACGTCCAACGCGCACGTCTCGGAAGCGAACACGATCGCATCTCCCAATCGTCCCAAGGAAAGCGGACGCAACCCATGGGGATCAGATGCGGCAATCAACTGTTCATTGGTCAAAATCAACAGGGCAAACCCGCCCACCACCTGATTCAACGCTTCCTTGACCGCATCCACCAGATTGGTATGGCGGGAACGGGCGATCAGATGGGGAATCACTTCCGTGTCGGTCGTCGTCTGGAAGATGGAACCTTCCCGCTCCAATGCCCTGCGCAACCGTTGCGCGTTGACCAGGTTGCCGTTGGTGCACAACGCCAGTTCACCCGCGGCATAGTTGAACACCAGCGGTTGAGCGTTAATGATCCCGCTTTCGCCGGTGGTGGAATAACGAACGTGACCGATGGCCGTGTGTCCCGTCAATTTGGCCAGCACATCTCCTTGGAACACCTCGGTCACCAGTCCCATTCCCCGGTGATGGCGAAACTTGGTCCCGTCGGTCGTGACGATGCCGGCGCTTTCCTGCCCGCGATGCTGGAGCGCGTGCAAACCGTAATACGTCAATTGCGCGGCCGACGGATGACCGATGACGGCGAACACCCCGCACTCTTCTTTCAGTTCGTCGAAGATGCATTCATCGCGCATGGTATCGCTCCTTCCCACAGAGCGGTCAAATCGCCCACCGGCATATCGATCGCCTGCACGTCGTTGACCGTCACCCGCAGCTGTTGCCCACCGACCCGACCGATGCGCCGGAGGGGGACGCCGTATTCGTCGGCCAGCGATGCCAATGCGGAGGCATGGTCCTCAGACACACTGAGCAACACACGGGACTGACTTTCGCTGAAGAGGAACGTTGTTGCCGACAATGTTGTCTCGATCTCCACTTGCGCACCGCGATTGCCGCTGATACAGGATTCAGCCAGGGCCACGGCCAATCCGCCTTCGGACAGATCGTGTGCCGAGGCCACCCAACCTTTTCGGATCGCTGCCAAGGTGAAATCCTGCACCCGTTTTTCCTTTTCCAGATCGATGCGCGGCGGACGTCCGGCGATGCGCCCCGTCACCGCTATTTGCAATTCACTGCCGCCCAATTCGTCCAATGTCTCTCCCGCCAGGAAAATCACATGACCGTCCTCTTTGAACGCTTGCGTGGTGATGTGCTCCCGTTTCTCGATCAACCCGACCATGCCGACCACGGGAGTGGGCAACACCGCTTGACCGTTGCTCTCATTGTACAGGCTGACGTTGCCGCCGATCACCGGTGTATTCAGCGTACGGCACGCAGCGCTCATGCCGTCGATCGCCCGGGACATTTGCCAGTAGATTTCCGGTTTTTCCGGGTTGCCGAAGTTCAGGCAATCGGTAATCCCGATCGGCTCCGCACCGGAGCAAACCACGTTGCGTGCCGCTTCGGCCACGGCGATGGCACCGCCCTGTTCGGGATCGAGGTAGACATAACGACCGTTGGCATCCGTGCACATGGCCAAAGCTTTCTCCGTACCGTGCAATACGATCACCGCCGCATCCGAACCCGGACGTACCGCTGTGGAAGTGCGCACCATGTGATCGTATTGGCGGTAGATCCATTTCTTGCTCGCCACCGTCGGAGAGGCCAGCACCCGCTTCACGGCGTCTTGCGGATCAATGTCCTTCAGCTCGCCACTGGCGTCGAAATCGGCAAAGCTGCGATAATATTCCGGCTCCCGTGCTTCCCGTACGTAAACGGGTGCGTCATCCACCAACGTGTTCACCGGGATATCGGCCACCCATTCACCCCGGTGGCGCAGTCGCAGACGACCGTCATCCGTCACGCGTCCGATCACGGCGGAGTTGAGACCCCACTTGTCGAACACGCGCTTCACTTCTTCTTCGCGCCCTTTTTCCACGACCAACAACATGCGCTCCTGCGATTCGGACAGCATGATCTCATACGGTGTCATACCGGCCTCGCGCTGGGGAACCCGATCCAGGTCCAGTTCCATTCCACAGCCTCCTTTGGCCGCCATTTCGGAGCTGGAGCAGGTCAACCCGGCCGCCCCCATGTCCTGGATGCCGATCAGAATGCCCATTTCCACCAATTCCATGCAGGCTTCCAACAGGAGCTTCTCCATAAAGGGATCGCCCACTTGCACGGACGGACGTTTCTCCTCCGATTCTTCGCTCAGCTCTTCGGATGCGAAGGTTGCGCCGTGAATGCCATCGCGTCCCGTGCTGGCACCGACGTAAATCACCGGGTTGCCGACGCCTTTGGCCACCCCTTTTTGCAAATGATCATGAGGCAAAATGCCGACACACATCGCGTTGACCAACGGATTGCCTTCGTAACGCGCATCAAACGCCACTTCGCCGCCCACAGTCGGAATCCCGATCGAGTTGCCGTAATTGGCGATCCCCGCCACCACGCGTTCCAACAGATACCGCACACGGGGGGAGTTCAGCTCGCCGAAGCGAAGCGAATTGAGCAATGCCACCGGACGGGCGCCCATCGAAAACACATCGCGGATGATGCCGCCCACTCCGGTTGCCGCACCTTGGAACGGCTCAATGGCGGAAGGGTGGTTGTGGCTTTCAATCTTAAACACCACTGCTTGTCCGTCACCGATATCGATCACACCGGCCCCTTCACCAGGTCCCTGCAACACGCGCGGACCCTCGGTGGGAAAACGGCGCAGCAACGGTTTGGAATTTTTGTAACTGCAGTGTTCCGACCACATCACGCTGTAAATGCCCGTTTCCGTCCAGTTGGGCAGACGTCCCAAATGGCCGATCACCTGCTGATACTCCTCTTCAGTCAGGCCCATTTCCCGATACAGTTTCTGATCCCGAATCATCTCGGGCGTCGGTTCCGACATCTTTGTCGTCTGTTCAAGCCGCACCGTGATTCTCCTCCCAATATGCCAGCATCGAAGTGAAGAAACGCACACCGTCCGCCGATCCCAACCAGTCATGCACCGCCCGTTCCGGGTGGGGCATCATGCCGAGCACATTGCCTCGCCGGTTGACGATCCCGGCGATATCATCGACTGATCCGTTCGGATTTTCCCCGGCATAACGGAACACAATCTGGTTGTGTTGTTTCAATTCCGCCAATGTCGCCTCGTCGCAGTAATAGTTGCCTTCGCCGTGCGCGATCGGGATGCGGATGATTTCCCCTTCCCGGTAATCCCGCGTAAATGGCAATGCTGCGTTTTCCACCCGGAGCGGATGAATGTCACAACGGAATTGCAGATGGTCGTTGCGCCGCATCGCGCCCGGCAGTAATCCTGCTTCGAGCAAAATCTGAAACCCGTTGCAGATCCCTACGACCAATTTGCCCCGTTCGGCCGCTTCGATCACAGCGTCCATCACCGGGGAAAAGCGCGCCAGTGCGCCCGTACGCAGATAATCGCCGTAGGAAAAGCCGCCGGGAAGAATGATCGCGTCATATTTGCTCAAACTCCGTTCTTGGTGCCATACCGGTTCGACGGGAACCCCCAACACGTCTTTGACCGCTCTCAAACAGTCCACGTCGCAATTGGAACCGGGAAACACCGGAACCGCAAAGCGCATCAGGCTCCCTCCTCCAGCTCGAACGTATAATTTTCGATCACCGGATTGGCCAACAGCTTGTTGCACATGGCTTCCACGCGGGCTTCCGCTTCCGCCCGGTCGTCGGTGTTCAGCCACACTTCCATCCGCTTCCCGATGCGGACCTCTGTCACCTCTTCAAACCCCAGTGAGTGGAGTGAGCCTTTGACCGCACTTCCCTGCGGATCGAGCACACCCGGCTTCAACATAACTACAATCGTTGCTTTCATCATGATGTTGTCCCCTCCAACCGGTTCCAGATTTCCCGATATGCCTCCACCACATCGCCCAAATCGCGGCGGAAACGATCTTTGTCCAACACTTTGCCTGTCTCCACATCCCAGAAACGGCACGTATCCGGTGAGATTTCATCCGCCAAGATCAATCGTCCGTCCGGGTCGATCCCGAATTCCAGTTTGAAATCAACCAACGTCACTCCGAGTTCCCGCATCTTTTTGCCCAGCAAGTTGTTCACCTGCAGGGCGATGCGTTTCATCTCCTCCCGTTGCTTGACGGTGGCCAATCCCAACACATCGATGTGATCTTCCGTGATCAAGGGATCTTTCAACTCATCGTTTTTGTAGTAAAACTCGACGATCGGGCGCGGCAACATGCGGCCTTCCTCCAACCCAAGCCGTTTGGCCATGCTGCCGGCCGCGCGGTTGCGCACCACCACTTCCAACGGTACGATGGTGACTTTTCGGACCCATTGTTCGGTCGGGGAGACTTCCTGAAGGAAGTGATTGTCTATGCCATTTTCACGCAAATACCGGAAAAAGAACGCAGCGATGCGGTTGTTCAGTTCCCCTTTGCCGGCCAGTTGCGCTTTTTTCTCCCCGTTGAATGCGGTGGCGTCGTCTTTGTACTCCACCCACAACACGTTCGGATCATCCGTCTGATACAGTTTTTTGGCTTTTCCTTCGTAGAGCAGGTCTCCCCGATTCATGTCCGGTCTCTCCTTCTCAGCGTTTTCGCACCCTTTATATGGAGAGGCGAATCCATCTGACTGATCCATTCGGGTCAATCTAGGTGTGCTTGTTTCCCTCTCCCTTAAGACCGATCATTTGGCCAAGGTGTAGATGATTCATATCCCGTCCGTCACGATCTCCGCCTGTGCCCTCCGGGGCAGTAACAAGGTTCCTTCGAACCTTGGGCCTGCTGGCAAAGCGGGAGCCATCGTCATGATGGGTGAGCCGGTTTCCCTCTCGCTCCTCTTTCGGTAAATTCAACGGTCACGCGGGAAAACAGCCACCGCTTTTATGGAAAGCGACCCGAAATTCCCGTCCAGCTTCCAGCAACTCTGACTGTTGGCGGAGACGGGAGATCGGAGCCCGCGGACTTTGTCAATGATTGAATCCCGGTTGGATTCCTCGCGCTTTTCACGGACCCGGGTAAGGTGTCTCACACGGGAAAAGCTTGCCGCTTGTGCAAATGATCATTGACACCTTACTCAATCAAACCCAACCGGCGGAAAATGGTATCCACATGCTTCAAGTGATGACGGTAATCAAAACAATCCGCGATTTCTTCCGGCGACAACGTGCGCGTGATCAATTCGTCGCCTTCCACCAGCCCGCGGAAAGGACGTTGTTCCTCCCATGCCTGCATGGCCAGCTTTTGCACGCGATCATACGCTTCTTCCCGCTTCATGCCCTTGTCGATCAGTGAGAGCAGGACGCGTTGCGAATAAATCAATCCGTAGGTGGCTTCCATATTCCGTTTCATATTGTCCGGCAGAACCGTCAGTTCTTCCACGATTCCCGCAAACCGACGCAACATGTAGTTGAGCAGCGTGGTCGCATCCGGCAGAATGATGCGCTCTACGGACGAGTGGGAAATGTCCCGTTCATGCCAAAGCGGTACGTTTTCGTAGGCCGACAGCATATGGCCGCGGATGACGCGGGACAAGCCGGTGATATTTTCCGATCCGACCGGGTTACGCTTGTGCGGCATCGCCGAGGAGCCTTTTTGTCCTTTTTTGAATGCTTCCTCCACTTCGCGGATCTCGCTTTTCTGCAGACCCCGGATTTCCACCGCAAATTTCTCCAGCGACGTGGCGATCAAGGCCAGTGTCGCCATATATTCCGCATGACGGTCCCGCTGCAGGGTCTGCGTGGAGATCGGGGCCGGTTTCAACCCCAATTTGTCACAGACATACTGTTCCACAAACGGGTCGATATTGGCGTAGGTGCCGACGGCGCCGGAGATCTTGCCGACCCGCACCTCTTCCATCGCCCAAACGAAACGGTCGCGGTTGCGCTTCATTTCGGCATACCACAGCGCCATTTTCAGTCCGAATGTGGTGGGTTCCGCGTGTACCCCGTGCGTCCGTCCCATCATCACCGTTTCTTTGTGTTCCAGTGCTTTTCTTTTCAGGACATCGAGAAAATGGTCGATATCCTTCAGCAGGATGCGGTTGGCTTGTAACAGCAAATAGGACAGAGCCGTGTCCACCACATCGGTGGAGGTTAATCCATAGTGAACCCATTTGGATTCGGGTCCCAATGTTTCTGCGACCGCACGGGTGAACGCCACCACATCGTGACGGGTATCCTTTTCGATCTCCAAAATGCGACCGATGTCGATCCGTGCGTTTTGCCGGATTTTCTCCACATCCTCTTTGGGGATGACGCCCAGCTCCGCCCAGGCCTCACACGCCAAAATCTCCACTTCCAGCCATGCGCGGTATCGGTTTTCGTCGTTCCAGATTTCCTTCATTTCCGGTCGTGTGTATCGTTCAATCACAGCATTCCCTCTCTTTCGACAACGACTTGATGATTCGTTTTTGATCCGGTTGTGAAGCCATTCTCTCTCACTCATGCAACACTGAAGCCTATGTTTCGGTCGAGTGCGGAAGCTTTGATACGGAAACGGGGTTCGGGGTCTTCCCCCAAGGAAAGATCCATGTCCCTTTGGCTCGACCAGCCAAAGCCAGCGTCACCAAGACGGTGTCTGACACTGTGTACATCACTTTCCCGGATCGCTCCACCGTGCATCAACAAACTGGATAATCCCCCGTCGTACTGGAACGTCTCGGCCTTGCCTTCGCTTTCACGCCGCGGTTGAAGAACGCCAGCTCCCGAAAACGCTCTTGCAGAACACACCGAAATCGAACCGAGGCACCGAACGCAGGCAAAGCACGTTTCGCTGAGAGGAAATTCCCCGCGATGGGGTTCCAGCATGGCGGTCCTTTGCTTGGCAGGGAATCAAACGTCGCTCACCCGGGAAAACGTTGCCGCCGGATCAAATGACCAGACACGCCTGATCCCCTTCTCTTTCTGCACAATCACCACAATCCAACTCTTATCGGACTGGTGGGTTGCCCCATTCGGGAATCCTCGGATCAACGCTCGCTTACAGCTCCCCGAGGCATATCGGTGTTCGCCCCGCCCTTCATCGGCTCCTGGCGCCAAGGCATCCACCGTGCGCCCTTACTAGCTTCTCCTCAGGACTCGCTACCTGTGAATGCTTGACTCTCCCGTATCCAAACATCCCGTTTTCCTTCATCGTAATAGCACCGGTTAGGCCTGCTAAGCGCGCGGAGCCGGATGCCGGTCGGTAAGGGTCACATGTTCTCGAACCCGTCCATGTCTTCCCAAATACCGAGCTGCTGAACCGTTCCCCACGCTTCCGCCAACGACTCGCCCAAAACGGTGACGTGACCCATCTTGCGTCCGGGTTTCGCCTCTTTTTTCCCGTACAGATGCACTTTCACATTGTCGGGTAAGGTCGGTATCCGCTGTATCAAGGACTCCACATGCTCACCCAATATGTTGACCATCACGGCCGGGGTTAACAAACGCGTCGATCCCAACGGCAGTCCGCAAATCGCCCGCAGAAACTGTTCAAACTGTGAGGTCGCGCAGGCATCGTACGTAAAATGTCCGGAGTTGTGCGGACGCGGAGCCAACTCATTCACCAGCAATTGTCCGTCCTCCAAGAGAAACATTTCCACTGCGCAAAGTCCCGTTATCTCCAGTTTCTCCGCCACATCGCGGGCCAACCGTTCGGCACGGGCGGCGATACGTTCGTAGACCGGCGCCGGTGCCAGCGTCACATGCAAAATATGATGGCGGTGAATGTTTTCCACCACGGGGAATGTAGCGATCTGTCCATGGATATTGCGTGCCACCACCACCGACAATTCTTTGATAAACGGGACAAACTGTTCCAGAATGCAGGGTTCCCCCGGACGGGACAGCGCCTGCCAAGCGGGTTCCACGTCTTCCTCCCCGCGCAAAATCCGCTGGCCTTTCCCGTCGTATCCGCCCGTGACCGTTTTCAGCACACACGGATAGCCCAACTCTGCGGCGGCGCCACGCAATTGCCCCGCGTCGTGGACCACCCGGAACGCGGCGACGGGAATGCCGCAAGCATACAGCGTCTCTTTTTCCCGAACCCGATGCCGGGTGATTTCCAGCAGACGGCTGCCTTGCGGGACATAAGCTTTTTGCTCCAGCCGTTTGACCACTTCAGGGTTGATGTTTTCAAATTCATATGCAACCACGTCCGACCATTCGCCCAACTGCTCTGCGGCAAGAACATCATGGTATTCGGCGGCAATGTGGTGATCCGACACTTGGCTGCCGGGACAATCCGTCGAGGGATCCAGCGTGACAAAACGATATCCCAGCTTCCTTCCTTCGAGGATCACCATGCGCCCCAACTGACCGCCGCCCAAAATTCCCACAGTGCTTCCCGGCAACAATACGGTTGGCGGTTTGACTTGCATTTCGATCATGTCAGCTCACCTGATTCGATCACTTGTTGACGAATTCTGGCCCGCCGTTGTTTCAGTCGTTCACGAATGTCAGGGTCCCCGATTCCCAGCATTTCCGCCGCCAGCAAACCGGCGTTCACCGCGCCGCTCTCCCCGATCGCCACGGTTGCCACCGGTACGCCGCCCGGCATCTGGACGATCGACAACAGGGAATCCAAACCGTTCAGTGACGAAGATTTGACCGGGACACCAATGACAGGCACCACCGTTTTCGACGCGACCATTCCCGGCAAATGGGCCGCACCACCCGCCCCGGCGATGATCACCTTGATTCCGCGTTCTTCGGCCTCTTCCGCATAGGCGAACATCTCATCCGGCGTCCGATGCGCGGAAACGACACGTGCCTCATAAGGAATGTCCAATTCATCCAACACTTCGCAAGCCCGCTTCATTGTGGGCCAATCTGACGTACTTCCCATGATTACGCCGACACGTGGTTGATTCATGGCACAACTCCTCTACATCGAAAATCTATCCAAGAAAAAATCCGAACGCAGATATTTCACCAGGAAAAATCTGCCGTTCGGAGGGCACACCGAAGGAAGATTTTTCCCATAGTCCGGAAATTTACGGTTTCCGGGTAGAGACACTCGAGCCATATCCTCGAGCATATATGAGAAAAATCACATGCAATATCAGTTTAACATCCTGTACAAACCAGAGTCAATGGAAATACGAACATTTAATTGGGGGTTCATATTTTCTGTTCGTGTTTTTTGGAATATCCCTCAGCAGATACAACCGTACCGTCAGGAAAAAACGGCTTCCTGGAAGGAAGGTCATACTATCATACATTTCGCTTCCACGTGCAAGGCAGGCGCTCGCTCCAGCTGCGCTTCAGACCCCATGTTCTTTGGAACAGCCAACCTCTCGCTCAACAGTTGATCATACAATCGGTTCATTCGAATTTGACGTTTATCATAAACGATCCTGGCCATCTGAAGCAAGTTTTTTTATTCCCCCATGCAAATAAAAAACAGCTCACCATAGCGGTGAGCTGTTTTCATCCGAC